>NZ_CP059214.1:0-1741 GCF_014252275.1 Blattabacterium cuenoti | reverse complement strand
TTTTTTTTTTTTTTTTTTTTTTCAGATTGGGATAGTTTTATTCTTTTTTCTGTTAGGCTATCCCTATTCAATTTTTTATAAATTGTATTAATATGTTCTGGTTTACTATCTCTATTTTTTTTATTTTTCTTTTTTTTTGAAAACTCATGGAGTGGAAATTTTTCATTTTTTGATGGTTTTTCCTTGAATTTTTCAATATTATCATTATTATGACTATGTAAATGTTTTTTTATTTTTTTATAATCCATTTTTGTTTGTAAAAAAAATTTTTTAGAATTATTTCTAACTTTTTGAAAATTTCGAAATTCTTGTACAATAGATTGATATATATTTTTTTCTATTTTTAGGTTGGGATTATTTTCTATATTAATCCCTTTTTTCTTTAAAAAGATCCTTACTCTATGCAAGGAAATATTAAATGTTTTTAACAATGTTTTTAATCTGATCTTATCATTCATAAATAAAATTTTATCCAAATAAGAAAATGAATTTACATATTCAATTCTTCTTCAAATTCTTTTTTAAGAATAAAAAAAACTTTTTCTATTACCTCTTCTCCTAGATTTGTTCGTTTATTTAAATCATCTTTTTGAAAGTTTAATATAGATTTCGCTGTATTTAATCCTAAACTATAAAATTTTTGTATTATTTTATGATCAATTTCATCAGAAAATTCTTTTAATTCTACATCATCCTCATAAGGATTATCTTTAAAAACATGTATTTTATATCCAGTCAACTGACTGGCTAATTTTATATTTTGTCCAAACTTTCCAATAGCTTTTGATATTTCTTCAATTTTCACATATACATTTACATATTTACCTTTTTCATTTACCTCCATCATAGAAACTTTTGCTGGACTTAATGATCTTGTAATATACAGTTGAGTATTTGAAGTATAATTAATTACATCTATATTTTCATTTCTTAGTTCTCTAACAATGGGGTGTATCCTAGATCCCTTCATCCCTACACAAGCTCCAACCGGATCGATTCGATCATCATAAGATTCTACAGCGACTTTTGCTTTTTCTCCTGGAATACGTGCAACTTTTTTTATGGTGATTAATCCATCAGATACTTCTGGTATTTCCAATTTAAAAAGTTCTTCTAAAAAAGCTCCATCTTTTCTCGTAAGAATCGCTAAAGGTTTATTATCTTTCCAATCAACTTTTTTTACTAATGCTCTTACCGGATCACCTTTTCGAAAAAAGTCTCTTGGAATTTGTTCCTGTTTTGGTAATACCATTTCATTTTGTTCATCATCTCTTACTATAACATATTTTGGTAAAATGTGATACACTTCTACATTAATAATCTCTCCTATTTTCTTTTTAAATTTTTCATAAATGTTTGTATTATCATATTCATTAATTTTTGCAAGTAAATTTTGTTTTAATGATAAGATAGATCTTCTTCCTAAAGAATGTAAATCAACCTTTTCTGTTACTTCTTCTCCTATTTCAAAATCAGGTGCTATTTTTTTTGCAACAGATAATTCTATTTCTTTGTTAGAATCTTTTAATTCTCCATCTTTCACTACGATACGATTCCTCCATATTTCTAAATCTCCTTGATCAGGATTTACAATAATATCATAATTTTTATTAGAAGAATCATATTTTTTTTTTAATACACATCGTATAGATTCTTCTAAAATAGACATGAGATTTACTCTATCTATATTTTTTTCGTATTTGAAGTCTGAAAAAGAATCTATTAAAGCTTCATGATCCAT